>NZ_CP129971.1:0-2500 GCF_030503855.1 Marivirga salinae
GGCTATATGGTTACTATAAAAAGAACCTCTACAAAAAACAAAGAATCAATGTACTTCGGTACTTTTCATGACAGTTATGAGAATACTTTCGACACAGTTCATTTCCCCAAAATCAGCGAGGAATATCCTTTTAGAGGCAAAGGTTTCTATAGCCTAGTAGGAAAAGTGGTGTTAGATTATAATTACCCGATGTTAGAAGTGGAGTATATGGAAAAGCAGGGCTGGCTCAACCCTGATTATCTGTAGGGAGATTTGAGGAAATCCAAAAAGTATAGACATAAAAAAAGCCTGATAGCGATTAGCTATCAGGCTTATATAATAAAAGTTGGCAACGACTTACTCTCCCACCTTTTACGGCAGTACCATCAGCGCTGGTGGGCTTAACTTCTCTGTTCGGAATGGGAAGAGGTGTACCCCACCGCTATAGTCACCATAAAGTCTGCAATAACTTATAGTGTTATCGACTTAATATCTTTATGATACGGTAGTATCAATATTTTATAATTAACCCGATCTTTTACGGATTAATCAACATGTTAAAGTGAAAGAGTCTTAAAGTAAACACAAGACTGTTGAACGGAAAGCTACGGATAATTAGTACTGCTCGGCTATGACATCACTGCCTTTACACCTGCAGCCTATCAACCCCATCATCTATAGGGTTCCTTTAAAGAAGTCTCATCTTGAGGCGGGTTTCGCGCTTAGATGCTTTCAGCGCTTATCCCTTCCAAACATAGCTACCCAGCGATGCACCTGGCGGCACAACTGGTACACCAGCGGTTTGTCCAATCCGGTCCTCTCGTACTAAGATCAGGTCCTCTCAAACTTCTAGCGCCCACAACAGATAGAGACCGAACTGTCTCACGACGTTCTGAACCCAGCTCGCGTGCCACTTTAATGGGCGAACAGCCCAACCCTTGGGACCTTCTCCAGCCCCAGGATGTGACGAGCCGACATCGAGGTGCCAAACCTCCCCGTCGATGTGAGCTCTTGGGGGAGATCAGCCTGTTATCCCCAGAGTACCTTTTATCCTTTGAGCGATGGCCCTTCCATGCGGAACCACCGGATCACTATATCCGTCTTTCGACCCTGATCGACTTGTAGGTCTCACAGTCAAGCTCCCTTATGCTATTGCGCTCTGCGCACGGTTACCAAGCGTGCTGAGGGAACCTTTGAAAGCCTCCGTTACTCTTTTGGAGGCGACCACCCCAGTCAAACTACCCACCACACAATGTCTCCCGTTACACGGGATTAGGCATCAGATAAAATAAGGGTGGTATTTCAACAACGACTCCACCATGCCTGGCGACACAGCTTCGAAGTCTCCCACCTATCCTACACATATTTTACCCAATGTCAATGTGAAGCTATAGTAAAGGTTCATGGGGTCTTTTCGTCCCGTTGCGGGTAAGCGGCATCTTCACCGCTACTACAATTTCACCGAGCTCGTGGCCGAGACAGTGCCCAGATCGTTACACCATTCGTGCAGGTCGGAACTTACCCGACAAGGAATTTCGCTACCTTAGGACCGTTATAGTTACGGCCGCCGTTTACTGGGGCTTCAGTTCAACGCTTCGCCATTGCTGACTAACGTCCCCCCTTAACCTTCCAGCACCGGGCAGGTGTCAGGCCTTATACTTCATCTTTCGATTTCGCAAAGCCATGTGTTTTTGTTAAACAGTCGCCTGGGCCTCTTCACTGCGGCCTCGTTATCACTAACGAGGCGCCCCTTCTCCCGAAGTTACAGGGCCATTTTGCCTAGTTCCTTAGCCACGGATCACTCGAGCACCTTAGGATTCTCTCCTTGACTACCTGTGTCGGTTTGCGGTACAGGTACCTTATACATATGTTTAGAGGGTTTTCTTGGAAGTCTGATTAGGTCCACTATCCACGCTGCCGAAGCGTTGTGGTACTATCAGGTTCAGCTAGTCTTGCGGATTTTCCTACAAGTCCAATACCTACACCCTTCAACGTACTATTCCGTCAGTACGCGGGACTTTCACTACTCCGTCACCCCTTCACTCTATAAGGTAGTACAGAAATATTAATCTGTTGTCCATCGACTACGCCTCTCGGCTTCGCCTTAGGTCCTGACTAACCCTCAGCTGATTAGCATTGCTGAGGAAACCTTAGTCTATTGGTGTGCTAGTTTCTCACTAGCATTATCGTTACTTATGCCTACATTTGCTTTTCCATCCGCTCCAGCATGGCTGACGCCACACCTTCTCTGCAAATGGAATGCTCCCCTACCTCTTACTGTTGCCAGCAAGACCATAGCTTCGGTTGTATGTTTGATGCCCGATCATTATCGATGCTCTGTCGCTCGACCAGTGAGCTGTTACGCACTCTTTAAATGAATGGCTGCTTCCAAGCCAACATCCTGGCTGTCTAAGCAACTGAACCGCCTTAGTTCAACTTAACATACAATTGGGGACCTTAGCTGATGGTCCGGGTTCTTTCCCTCTCGGACAAGGACCTTAGCACCCTTGCCCTCACTCCC